>NZ_CP081870.1:0-10000 GCF_022170785.1 Rossellomorea marisflavi
TTGGAGAATATCGGGGATTTATGGGCAAAGGCCTTAGAAAACATCGAAAAGAAGATCAGCAAGCCCAGTTTTGATACATGGCTCAAATCGACCAAAGCTCATTCGATCCAGGGCGATACACTTGTTATCACTGCACCGAATGAATTTGCCCGCGATTGGCTTGAAGGACGCTACTCGCAGCTCATTTCAGGCGTTCTATATGACATTACCGGCGAAGAGCTGCTGATCAAGTTCATCATTCCTCAGAATCAAGAACCCGAGGAATTCGATATACCGCTTCCGCCAAAGAAGGCTTCGAAGGATGATGAGCATCAGGATCTCAACCAGAACATGCTCAATGCGAAATACACATTCGACACATTTGTCATCGGATCAGGCAATCGCTTTGCCCATGCCGCTTCACTCGCAGTAGCAGAAGCCCCGGCAAAAGCGTACAATCCACTCTTTATCTATGGGGGCGTAGGACTGGGAAAAACCCACTTGATGCACGCCATCGGTCACTATGTACTCGAACATAACCCTAATGCGAAGGTTGTTTATTTATCTTCCGAGAAATTCACGAATGAGTTCATCAATTCCATCCGGGACAATAAGGCCGTCGATTTCCGCAATAAATATCGAAATGTCGACGTGCTTCTCATTGATGATATTCAGTTCCTGGCGGGAAAAGAACAAACGCAGGAAGAGTTCTTCCATACATTCAACACGCTCCATGAAGAAAGCAAACAGATCGTCATCTCCAGCGACCGGCCTCCTAAAGAGATCCCGACGCTTGAAGACAGGCTCCGTTCCCGATTCGAATGGGGGCTGATCACGGATATCACGCCTCCTGACCTTGAGACGAGGATTGCGATCCTTCGTAAAAAAGCGAAAGCGGAAGGCCTCGATATCCCGAATGAAGCGATGCTGTACATTGCCAATCAGATCGATTCCAATATCCGTGAGCTTGAAGGGGCCTTGATTCGTGTCGTGGCGTATTCATCTCTCATCAATAAAGATATCAATGCGGATCTTGCTGCAGAGGCTTTGAAAGACATCATCCCGAGCTCAAAGCCCCGCGTGATCACCATCCAGGAAATCCAGCGTGTCGTCGGGGAGCATTTCAATGTGAAGCTCGAAGATTTCAAAGCGAAGAAGCGTACGAAGTCGATTGCGTTCCCACGGCAGATTGCCATGTACCTGTCCCGTGAAATGACCGATTCTTCTTTGCCAAAGATCGGGGAAGAATTCGGAGGACGGGATCACACCACCGTCATCCACGCCCATGAGAAGATCAGTACGCTCCTCGGGGCCGATGCTCTGCTTCAACAACAGCTGAAAGATATCCGTGAAACGCTGAAAAGCTGATTTTTTCACCCACAGCTCAAGTGGGCCATGTGAATAACCCGAACCAGATAGCACACAGTCTGTCCACATGTGGATAGGCTGTGTTTCCGTTCGATTCACACACTTATCCACATATCAACAGGCCCTATTACTATTATTACTACTTTTTAAATAAAATATTATTATATGTGCGTCCTTAAAAATTATGTGCAAGTGGGAGGAAATTGATCATGAAATTTGTTATCCAGAGGGATAAACTCGTGCAAAGCGTCCAAGATGTCATGAAAGCCGTGACATCAAGAACAACGATTCCGATTTTGACAGGAATCAAGATCATTGCGACAGAAGACGGTGTTACGCTGACTGGAAGCGACTCCGATATATCGATTGAATCGTTCATCCCGAATGAAGAAGAAGGAAAAGAGATTGTCGAAATCATGCAGCCTGGGGGAATTGTCCTTCAAGCGAAGTTCTTCAGTGAAATCGTCAAGAAGCTTCCAAGAGATACAGTGGAGATGGAAGTGTTGAATCATTTCCAAACGGTCATCCGCTCCGGTCAGGCCGAGTTCAATCTGAATGGTCTTGATCCAGAAGAATATCCGCATCTTCCTCAGATCGAAGAAGGGAACGGGATCAAAGTATCGACAGACCTTCTGAAGACAATGATCCGTCAGACTGTATTCGCAGTGTCCACCTCAGAAACACGCCCGATCTTGACAGGTGTAAACTGTCAGGTTGCTGATGGTTCATTGAGCTGTATTGCAACAGATAGCCACAGGCTCGCCATGAGGAAAGCGCCGATCGAAACGAATCACGATGCAGCATACAATATCGTCATTCCTGGTAAGAGTCTCAACGAACTGAATAAGATCCTTGATGATACGGATGAGCCTGTCGAAATCGTCATCACGGAGAATCAGGTCCTGTTCAAGGCGAAACATCTATTGTTCTTCTCAAGGCTGCTTGAGGGTAACTATCCAGATACGACGCGCCTGATCCCGACAGATACGAAAACCGGAATCACCCTCAATACGAAAGAGTTCTTGCAGGCCATCGACCGTGCCTCCCTCCTCGCAAGGGAAGGAAGAAATAATGTGGTCAAGCTTTCGACCCTTGAAGGCGGCATGATTGAGATCTCTTCCAATACGCCTGAGATCGGGAAGGTCATCGAGCAGGTTCAAAGTCAATCCATCGAGGGAGAAGAGCTCAAGATCTCCTTCAGTGCCAAATATATGATGGACGCCCTGAAAGCCATCGAAGGAACGGAAATCCATGTGAATTTCACAGGAGCGATGAGACCATTCGTTCTTCGCCCGCTTCATGATGATTCCATCCTTCAATTGATCCTGCCGGTCCGTACGTACTGATTGAAAAGCCAATGCCGTTTAAAGGCGTTGGCTTTTTCCCTTTTTAGAACAGCCCCGCCTTTTTTTGTCCGGACCCTCCAGCTCCCATTGTTTCCAGCTAGTTGTGACTTGTCCCGGTTTAGAGTAAAATAAACTATTAGAGACTTTACACGGAAAGTAGTGATTCGAAGTGGCACAACCAATCAAGATCGAGACGGAAATCATCACGCTAGGACAATTTCTCAAGCTTGCCGAAGTCATCCAATCGGGCGGCATGGCGAAATGGTTCCTGAGTGAGTATGAAGTATATGTGAATGGTGAACAGGATCAACGAAGGGGCAGGAAACTGGCGGTAGGAGATACCGTTGAAATCCCTGAAGTGGGGACGTTTGTTGTTACCGGAGAATAATAAAGGATGTCGTGTCCATGTACATTGAACAATTAGAACTGAAAAATTACCGGAATTACGAGTCCATCGATGTGACGTTCGAGAATAAGGTGAACGTCATTCTCGGGGAAAATGCCCAGGGAAAAACGAATATCATGGAGTCCATCTACGTTTTGGCCATGGCCAAGTCCCACCGGACATCAAATGACAAAGATTTAATCCGTTGGGATGAGGAATATGCTAAAATAAAAGGTAGGATACAAAAACATAATGGGCCGATACCTTTAGAGCTTGTGCTATCGAAAAAAGGCAAAAAGGCAAAATGTAACCATCTGGAGCAGCAGAAGCTGAGCCAGTACGTCGGAAATATGAATGTGGTTATGTTTGCCCCTGAAGATCTCCACCTCGTAAAAGGGAGTCCTCAGGTGAGACGCCGTTTCATCGATATGGAAATAGGCCAGGTTTCGCCTGTTTATTTGCATGATATCAGTCTTTACCAGAAGATTTTACAGCAGCGGAATCATTATCTGAAACAATTACAGACAAGGAAGCAGAAGGATCAGACGATGCTTGATGTGTTGACTGAGCAGTTCATTGAAATGGCTGTGAAGATCACGAAGAAGCGGTTTGAGTTTGTTCGTATGCTCGAAAGTTGGGCCAAACCGATTCATTCAGGCATATCGAGGAACCTCGAAACCCTCGAAATCCTATATAAACCGTCTTTAGAGGTATCAGATGATCAAGAATGGTCGAAAATGGTAGAGATATATGAACGGAAATTCGATCAGATCCGGGAACGTGAAATCGACCGCGGGGTGACCCTGGTGGGACCTCACAGGGACGATCTTCAATTTATCGTGAATGACCGTGACGTCCAGACGTTCGGTTCGCAGGGACAACAGCGGACGACGGCTCTATCGGTGAAGCTTGCAGAAATTGAATTGATCCATTCGGAGATCAAGGAGTACCCGATCCTGCTTCTCGATGACGTTTTGTCCGAACTTGATGATTACAGACAGTCCCACTTGCTCAATACCATACAAGGGAAGGTTCAGACCTTCGTCACCACGACGAACGTCGATGGGATCGACCATCAGACCCTGAATGAAGCAACCACGTTCCACGTGGAAGCCGGTACGATGAAAAGATTGAAATGAGGTGTTACCTTGTACATTCATGTAGGAGAAGATGTCATGGTGCGTACGGATGAAATCATTGCCATTATCGATCGTGACACCGTTCAATTTTCAGAGGAAATACAGCGTCTGCTTAAACAAAAAGATAAAGACCTTTGCAATCTCGCAAAGGGTTCATATAAATCTCTCGTCATCACGTTCAATCAGCTTTATTTATCCCCGCTGGCTTCAAGTACGTTGAAGAAGCGCTCCAAGAAGTACTCAAGTTATGAGAACTTACTATAGAATTCAAAAGCCCTGAAGGTTAGAAAGTGTAGGTGAATCAGTATGGCTATGGACCAACAGCAAGGTCAATCCTATGATGAAAATCAGATACAGGTTTTAGAAGGGTTAGAGGCCGTCAGAAAGAGACCGGGTATGTATATCGGTTCCACAAGCGGTCGAGGCTTGCACCATCTCGTGTGGGAAATCGTCGATAACAGTATTGATGAAGCACTCGCAGGATACTGTGATCACATCGAGGTCATCATCGAGAAAGACAACAGCATTACCGTCAAAGATAACGGACGTGGTATCCCGGTCGGAATCCACGAGAAAATGGGACGTCCCGCAGTCGAAGTCATCATGACGGTCCTTCACGCCGGAGGTAAATTCGGCGGCGGCGGATACAAAGTGTCCGGCGGACTTCACGGTGTAGGGGCATCCGTCGTGAACGCCCTGTCCACCGAGCTTGAAATCTATGTGCACCGGGAAGGACACATCCACTATCAGAAATTCGAGAAGGGTGTTCCGAGCTTTGATTTGAAGGTGATCGGCGATACGGATAAAACCGGGACGATCATCCACTTCACACCGGATCCCGAGATTTTCACGGAAACGACGGAGTATGATTATGATACCCTCGCAAACCGGATCAGGGAGCTTGCCTTCCTGAACAAGGGAATCCAGATCAGCATTGAAGATAAGCGCGGAGAAGAACCACGCCGTAAGGATTTCCACTACGAAGGTGGAATCAAATCCTACGTGGAGCATTTGAACCGCACGAAGGAAGTCATCCACGAAGAGCCGATCTTCATTGAAGGTGAGCGGGATGACATCACCGTTGAAATCGCTATTCAATACAATGATGGATTTGCCAGCAATATTTACTCATTTGCGAATAACATCCATACCCATGAAGGTGGTACCCACGAATCAGGCTTCAAGACGGCACTCACACGGGTCATCAATGATTACGCAAGAAAGAACAGCGTCTTCAAAGACAGTGATGCCAACCTTTCAGGAGAAGACGTTCGTGAAGGACTCACTGCGATCATCTCCATCAAGCACCCGGATCCACAGTTCGAAGGTCAGACCAAGACGAAGCTCGGAAACTCCGAAGCCCGTCAAATCACGGATACGCTATTCTCCGAGCATCTTGAAACCTTCCTTCTGGAGAACCCGGTGGTCGCGCGTAAGGTCGTGGAAAAAGGACTCATGGCTGCACGTGCACGTATGGCTGCCAAAAAAGCCCGTGAGCTCACGCGCCGTAAGAGTGCACTGGAAGTTTCAAGCCTGCCTGGTAAACTGGCAGACTGTTCGTCCAAGGACCCTGGTATCAGCGAAATATATGTGGTTGAGGGTGACTCAGCCGGTGGATCTGCGAAACAGGGCCGTGACCGTCACTTCCAGGCCATTCTTCCACTGCGTGGTAAGATCATCAATGTGGAAAAAGCACGCCTTGATAAAATCCTCTCCAACAATGAAATCCGCGCCATCATCACAGCGCTTGGAACAGGAATCGGAGAAGATTTCGATCTATCGAAGGCGCGCTATCATAAAGTCGTCATCATGACGGATGCCGATGTCGACGGTGCCCATATCCGGACGCTGCTTCTGACATTCTTCTATCGTTACATGAGGCAGATCATCGAAGCGGGTTACATCTACATCGCACAGCCGCCATTGTATAAGGTCCAGCAGGGCAAGAGGATCCAGTACGCTTACAATGACAAAGAACTCGACAGGATCCTCGGGGAGATCTCCCCGACACCGAAACCGGGCATCCAGCGTTACAAAGGTCTTGGTGAGATGAATCCGGAACAGCTTTGGGAAACAACCATGGATCCGCAGTCACGGACGCTTCTCCAAGTCAGCCTTCAGGACGCCATCGAGGCAGACGAAACGTTCGAGATCCTCATGGGTGACAAAGTAGAACCGCGCCGGAACTTCATCGAAGAAAACGCCGCCTACGTCAAAAACCTGGATATCTAAAGAAAAGCGGACGGGCTTCGCCCTGGGGCGACAGCTTACGACCTCGAGCCCCAAAGCCCGTTAACCTAAACGAAAATTCCCTAAAATGATCAGGATAGACTGAAACTCTATCCTGTCTTTTACATAGTGGACAAGAAAAAATGAGAAAGAATCCATCTTTCTTCAAAAGGAGGTCCCTTTAACTATGGCAGAAACACCACAGTCTAATGTTCAAGAGATTAATATTAGTAATGAGATGCGCTCATCGTTCCTGGATTATGCCATGAGCGTTATCGTCTCCCGTGCCCTACCTGATGTCCGTGACGGCCTGAAGCCTGTTCACCGAAGGATCCTCTATGCGATGAACGACCTTGGTATGACCGCGGATAAAGCCTATAAGAAATCGGCTCGTATCGTCGGGGAAGTCATCGGTAAGTATCATCCGCATGGTGACTCGGCCGTTTACGATACGATGGTGCGTATGGCACAGGATTTCAACTATCGCTATATGCTCGTGGATGGACACGGGAACTTCGGTTCGGTGGACGGGGACGCTGCGGCGGCCATGCGTTACACAGAAGCCCGTATGTCCAAGATCTCGATGGAGCTGATCCGCGACATCAATAAAGACACGATTGATTATAAAGACAACTATGATGGTACCGAGCGTGAGCCGGAAGTGCTTCCTGCCCGTTTCCCTAACCTGCTTGTGAATGGTTCCTCAGGGATTGCCGTCGGGATGGCCACCAATATACCTCCCCATAATCTCGGGGAAGTGATCGATGCGATCCTTGCTGTCAGCCGGGATGGGGAAATCACAATTCCTGAGCTCATGGAATATGTTCACGGACCTGACTTCCCTACCGCAGGACTGATTGTCGGCAGAAGCGGAATCCGCCGTGCATACGAAACAGGTAAAGGCTCCGTTACCATGAGGGCCCGTGTGGAAATCGAAGAGAAGAGCAACGGGAAAGAGACGATCATCGTCCACGAAATCCCTTATCAGGTCAACAAAGCGCGTCTTATCGAGAAGATTGCCGAGCTTGTGCGCGATAAGCGGATTGAAGGAATCACCGATCTTCGCGATGAATCCGACCGTAATGGGATGAGGATCGTCATAGAAGTTCGTAAGGATGCCAATGCCAACGTTCTTCTGAACAATCTATATAAACAAACGTCCCTGCAAACGAGCTTCGGGATCAACCTCCTTGCTCTTGTAGGCGGACAGCCTAAAGTCTTGAACCTTAAGCAGTGCCTGGTGCATTATCTTGATCACCAGCGTATCGTGATCCGACGCAGGACGGAATTCGAGCTTCGGAAAGCAGAAGCCCGTGCCCACATCCTCGAAGGTTTGCGTATCGCCCTGGATCACATTGATGAGATTATTGCGTTGATTCGTCGTTCACAAACCACTGATATCGCCAAAGAAGGACTCATGGAGAACTTCTCCCTATCCGATAAACAAGCTCAAGCGATCCTGGACATGCGTCTACAACGTTTGACTGGTCTGGAAAGAGAGAAGATCGAAGATGAGTACCAAGAGCTTGTAAAACTCATCAATGAGTTGAAAGCAATTCTTGCTGATGATGAGAAGGTACTCGAAATCATCCGTGAAGAGCTGCTTGAGATCAAAGAACGCTTCAACGACAGCCGCCGTTCTGAAATCGTAGCCGGCGGAATTGAAAATATCGAAGATGAAGATTTGATCCCTCGTGAAAATATCGTGGTATCCCTTACTCATAACGGATACATCAAGCGCCTTCCGGTTTCGACATACCGCAGCCAGAAGCGTGGAGGACGCGGTATTCAAGGGATGGGTACGAATGGGGAGGACTTCGTTGAAAACCTCTTGACTACTTCCACCCACGATACGATCCTCTTCTTCACGAATAAAGGGAAGGCCTACAAGGCGAAGGGATATGAGATTCCTGAGTTCAGCCGAACGGCTAAAGGCCTGCCGATCATCAATCTTCTCGGCGTCGAGAAGGATGAGTGGATCAATGCCATGATTCGTATCGAAGAGTTTGTCGATGATTGGTATCTGTTCTTCACAACGAAGCAGGGGATTTCCAAGCGTACGCCGGTTTCGGACTTCGCCAATATCCGTACGAACGGTCTAATCGCCATCAATCTGAGGGAACAGGATGAACTGATTTCTGTCAGATTGACCGATGGGGACAAGGATATGATCATCGGTACGAAGAATGGTCTCCTTATCAGGTTCCCAGAGACCGATGTCCGGTCCATGGGAAGGACGGCTACCGGTGTCAAAGGGATCAACCTGAGCGACGATGATCACGTCGTCGGCATGGAAATCCTTGAAGAAACCAATGATGTGCTGGTTGTCACCGTCAATGGGTACGGTAAACGTACACCTGCAAGCGAGTACCGCATCCAGACACGTGGCGGTAAAGGATTGAAAACATTGAACGTGACAGAGCGGAACGGTGAACTCGTTGCCGTCAAAGCTGTAACGGGTGAAGAAGACCTCATGCTCATTACGGCTCAAGGTGTCATGATCCGCATGGACGTCAATGATATCTCTACCACCGGCCGTAACACCCAAGGGGTCAAACTGATCCGTCTCCAAGATGGTGAATTTGTATCTACCGTGGCTAAGGTGGAGAAGGAAGACGAAGAAACCACCCCGCCGGTCGAAACGGCAGATGACCTCGACCCACAGGAACAACCGGGTGACGATTCAGAAGAATAACTAGCAAGAATGAAAATGCCTCCGCCGAGCGGGGGCGTTTTTTTCGTGGAAAGAAGCGACAAAGTCCCCCGCTCGGCCCTTTTTATTGGTAAAATAAACTAAAAATAGTACCGAGGGAGTCAGAGCCGTGAAAATTAAACGTCAGGATGCAAGAGTTGGACATCTGGTATCAGAAGATATAATGGGAATGACCTCTGTTCCACTGATCATGAAAGGCACGGTCTTGACCGACCAGCACATAAAAGCATTGCGCGCATTCAATATCCAAGAATTAACCGTGGAGAGTGCAGGGGATTTACTGAAGGCAACTCCTCCTGCCCAGCAAGGTGAAAGAGATGAGCGGAAGGTGGAATCCACCCCGTTCCTTACGCGGTACATGAAGTCAGTAGAGGATTATAAAAAGGAATTTGTGAAGTGGCAATCGGGCATGGCAGTCGATATTGCTAAAATACGAGAAATCCTCCTCTCTGTATTGGCAGAGGTCCAGGAATCCCCTACTTTGATTCACACGGTGATCCAGGTGCAATCCAAGCCGGATTATCTCTATCATCATGCCATGGCCACTGCCCTCCTCAGCATGCTGATCGGAAAGAAGCTGGGGATAGACGACACCCAGAGCACCCAGCTTGGGTTGGGGGCAGCCCTATCAAACTGTGGAATGGCAAAAATCAGTTCAATCATTCTTAAAAAGGAACGTCCACTGACAGAAAGAGAATTTAGTGAAGTGAAGATGCATCCTGTCCATAGTTATAAACTGATCAAAGACTCTCCTCTTTTAAAAAGCGAAACCAAGCTCGCCATCCTCCAGCATCATGAGCGGTATGACGGGACCGGTTATCCTTCGAGGGAAAAAGGAGAC
>NZ_CP081871.1 GCF_022170785.1 Rossellomorea marisflavi
ATCTGTTCAATAGGAACCCCTTTGAACTTAGATTTATAGGTATCTAAATCTAGTATGATTTTTTTGATTTGGACGATACGCTCTTCCATCTTGCTTCGGTTCCCAAAAAGGGAAGTCGATAAGAATATCCTCCTATGGAGATTTCTTTTTATGTATTTCATAGCTTTCGCCTGCTCGGTCTTATGGAACGGACGCTGATCAAATCCCGTCCCGTCCCCGTTACAGGAACAGATAACGAAATAATAGCTCTTTCGATTGGTTTTTAGAAAACTATTTATATAGCTTTCTAAATCCACCCTTTCGTTGAAGTGGTGGTCGAACTCTAGTTGCTTAGTAATTGCAGACACAGAAAATACACCTCTCCCTATAAAGAACGAATCTTTCAGGCAAGGGGTGTGCCACACTCCACACAACAGGGCTTTATCATTACCAAGTATTTTTGCAAAGGATTTAACACTTTTCCCTTGAAAAACAGTAGTAATATCGTTAATATAAAGCTATCGAAAATAGTTTTTTCTTTTCACTGGCGTGTAGAGAAAAAAACATTTGCTTTCCCTGTTGGTGGGAGAGTGTGTGGTACACCGAAAATCTCTGTTTCCCGACAGAGATTTTTTTATGCCTTCTTTCTTACAATCTACCAACTTCATAGCCGAAAATCTAGTTAATTCCTCTTTTTTCTAACCATTATGAGTAATTCTATCATCTTTGGTCACAGAATAGAAAGGGGTTGCCCCTCCTTTTTTGACAAAGGTCGAGGGGATCTCGACCAACCGTCCCCCCACTCGGTCAATCTGCCAATCTTCTAATATTTAAGTTAATTAATTTGTTAACATTTTTGTTATCTATATTATTAATATTCATTTTATCTTTCCTATTACCTGCTTCATTACTAAATTTGTTGTTTATTCTGTCTGGTGATACCTCTCTCCTTCAACCGTCTATAGAGCGTCGCTCTAGGAACCTTGGTGACTTTCGATATGTAACTAACGGGATGATTTTCTTGATAAAGTTGCATAGCCCATTGCAAACCCTCTTCTTCAAATTGAGGTTTCGGACCAAATTTCACCCCTCTTTTTTTGGCGCTTTTCACTCCGTTTTTTTGTTTGATTTTCAGTTCATCTCGTTCCCATTGCGACACTCCGGCCATAATCGTAAGAACCAATTTACCAACCGGTGTCCTGGTGTCGATTCCTAGAGATACGATTACAAGATCAATAGACTTTTCTTCTAGCTTCTCAACCACTTCGAGAAGCATCTTTGTATTTCTTGCGAGCCTATCCGGGCGCAACACACAAAGAGTGCTTCCTTCCTCCATCTGCTCAATCAGTTCATACAGTCGCTTATCCGCCGATACCCCAGAGACCGTTTCAGTAATAATTTCATCGACCCCATACGCTTGCAGCTGATCCACTTGCGAATCCGTTTTTTGAGAACGATCTGAAATTCTGCAATAGCCTATCACTTTTCCCATATATTCAAAACCTCCAATTGATACAAATAATTGATACAGTCACGACCCCGGTGTAATCAGCCTTCGCCGTTTTATCCATTTTCTAGATATACAGTGATTATTCAATGTCTCAGTATCCTAAAACCGATACACATTGGTTATAGTCGTGAAGCCCTTGTTTTCAAGTATTCTTCACAAGAAAAAAAGAGCCAGGCTTTACAAGCCTAGTTCTTTTTTTAGAATTTCATTTACAAGTTCCTGCTTTGATGTCTTATATCCGCCGTCTTTCGCTTGTTTGACCAATGCCTCTAAACCATCATCGACCGACTTGTTAACCCTGACACCCAAAAGAACTTTCTCTTCTGTCTTCTTCTTCATCAGTTTTTCAAGTACCTTCGGTTGTTTTGGAGGAATAACCATTTCATTTTCATTTGAAACGGATTCCTTTTTTTCTTTCTTACCTTCTTCTGTTGTCTTCGTTTTAGACTTATTTGGTTTCTTAAGTTCTTTCTCTAAATCTCCAAACATCAGCTAGTTACCTCCTTGGCGAGCGTTCTATATACTTGCTTCAGCTTATTAGACTTCCTGGATAGCACTGGCGGTCTTTTCTCTTCAAAGATTGAATTTACCCCATCCATCGTGTCCCAGATCCTCACCTTCGATAATTCAATACCTTTGCTACTTAGGAACTGTTCGCATTCCTGTACAACCTTTCTATGGTGCTTGGATCTCTTCACGATCTTTGTAGGAATGACCCTTTTAATCCTTGCATCCGGATTTACATTTGCTTTCATATCATCAATCTGGTCAATCGTTCTAACCAAACCTGCGCTACCGTACATTTCCGGCTGGAATGGAACAAGCAATTCGTTTGCAGCTGCCATTCCGATTGAAGTAGTAATCGAGAAAGAAGGTGGTGTATCGATAATCACATAATCGTATTGTTCCCGTACTTCATCGATCTTTTCTTTTAGTACGCTTAATCCCACGTTCGCTTCTTTAATCTTTTTTTCGAATTTATAAAGAGATTGTGGCCCGTTCACAATATCCAGACCACTCGATACGTTTACTTTCACGCTATCAAATTCCACTTCGTTTAATAACCAATTTTCAATATCGAATTCAGTATTATTAATCTGGAAAGTCATAAGGACGTTTCGTTGTTCATCGAGATCAATTATTAAAACTTTTTTACCTTGGAGAGACAGTTGACTTCCTATGTTTGTAGTAATAGAAGTCTTCAAACAACCGCCTTTATTCATTACTGTTGTGTACACTTTCACCATTAAAAACACCCCATTCGTTTAAAGTGAACCAATTTCGATATATGTGTGTTTCGCTAGACAGTTCAGCAATTCCTTCTCCGAAAGATAATTTTCATTTTATCATTCCTACTAACTTTTCTGCCATCTATATAGTTAATTTAACAAATAACATTCCCTTTAACTTTTCTGTTATTTATTTTGTTAACAAAAATATACAAAAAAAACTAGCCATTATTGTAATAATAATGCTAGCTTTTTTAGGAGTGTGTTACCTGGCCATTTGCTTTATTGAAGATTTCTTACTGAACCTTATAAGCCGATTACCTATTAAGTCAAGGAAAAAGCCGGGTATCTTTTAGATAGCCCGACCTTTGTTTTTGCTCTGGATCTTCTCGACTTTGTTGGTCTTCTTGAAGTCTTTCAAGGAAACCACTTTTGTATTGTCGAGTTTTTTGTTTTTGACGTTCGCCTTCTCCTTTACCAATGCTTTGGCTTTGAACTTGTTCAGGATCTGATCTTTAAGTAAGCCGTATTCTTTGCGTTTTTCTTTATTGAACTCTTTGCGATGCCCTTTAAGATTACGCTTTTGAACCTTCATTTTGGATTTTTCTTTTTTCATTTCGTACTTCTTCTTTTTCTGCTTCACCTTATTATGGGCGATTTTCTGTTTAATTGCCTTCCGTTCTTTCCAGGTGAATGGATTGATTTTAGAATAACCCTTCAGGTCGGCTTTCAGCCCCTTCTGTTCAAAGCGTAAATCCATCACGTCTCCACGCTTCAGATTTAACGTGTTACGGGACTTCTGCAATTGCTCCCTATGTAATTGTTTACGTTGCTTGAACGTCTCCTTATGCTCCTTATTACGCTCCTTTTGAGCTTTGTATTCCTTGCGCTTTTCAAGGAACTTGCTTTCCCTCTTATCAATTTCATTTTGATAAAGACGATGGACTGTAAGGACTTTTTGCTCTGCCATTGGTTTCACCTCCTTTCCTCGAATTTGTTTAATAGCAATGACTTTAGCCTCTCGTTCTTTCTTTTTCTCCCTGTGCTTATTGTGGTATTCAATCTGCTTGTTTTGGGATTTGATTACTTTGTTTTCGAGTTTAACCGTTTTATAGTTTTGGATCTCTGAGTGTTTGTTGTACCGGGTTGTCGGCTCCTGTTCCAGACCACGTTCCTTATTGGAACGATGGTCAATGAACAAGTCTTTTTCTTTCTCCTTGAAGTAAGCATTCGCTCGGTCAGCCCACATCTTACGAGGTGTTTTTAAATACCCCTTGGATCTCATCTCTTTGTTTTTCGTTTTCGAAAATTCTTCCCCATCTACACCACGCTCAGAATAAATAATGTGACAGTGAGGATTATGGGAATCCAATTTATGAAAGGAGAGTGATACCGGAGTATTGTACTTCTCGGAAAAGTCTTTGCAAAATTGCCTGGCCAACTCTTTATTTTCTTCCGGCTTTAATTCCTGGAAGAGTGCCACGTCCATTTCATTAAAAACCCTTGCGTCCGTTCTCTTCTCTACGCCCATCATTTTGTTATAAAAGTAATTCGTATCTTTAAATTTTTCACTGGCTGCATCGTTCAAAACCATTTCGGTTTCGATGCCCTCACGGATTTCTTTCTCTTCCTTGTGATAACTCTTCCCTGTTTTTTCGTCATTGATTTCTATACCTGTGCTATATGCCATTCGGCTACCCACGTTATATTTCCCCTTGGAAATATTACGGTGGGATAGATGAAAAATCTTTTCCTGGCTCACGATATCACCTCGCTTTCCAACTCGATAAGTTGATAAAACTATAGTTTGTTTTCGGAAGAAAACAACAATAAAAATGAAAAACACGCCAAAGTCGGAGACTAGACCGGTAGGTCGATAAGTGGCATTTTTCATTTTTGGGGGGCTTAGGTTTTTGAACTTTGGGTTTTGGGGTTTTGGGTTTTGGTTTTCAGCCTCGCAGAGCACACGATTTTGTAGCATTCGTTAGAATGCGGAAGTGTGCTACTTCGTAGCCCGGCTGGAAGCCAGGTTTTCAAAAACCCCGAATATGAACTCCATATTTTTTAAGAGCGATGAAACAAAAAAAATTCATTTTTTCATTTCAATTTCTTCAAAAACCTTTATAAGAAAAACAACTAATTTAAATAGATCGAGGTGAAAAGAATGGCAGAAGAGAACCAAAAAAATTTAACTCCTGAAGAACTTCAAATTCAAAAGTACCAGGACAAGATTAAGGAGTTAAAAGAAAAACAAAAACGCAAAAAGAAAAAAGAGCAAGACCAAATCCGAAAGGATCGCACCAAAAGATTAATCACCGTTGGCGGACTTTCCGAAAAAATGTTGGGTGGCCAAGGAGAAGAAAAGGTTCGCGAAAGACTCGGTAAACTCTTAGCTTTAGAAAAACTCTTAGTGGAAAATGACGTTCGAAGTTTTGAAGACTTACGAAAAATTTTAGGGAGGAGCAACTAATGAAAAGTGAATTAGATGGAGAATTGTATGAACACCTAAAGACCTTGGAATGGTCTTTAGAAGTGTTCGGGAAAATCGCAGTGTCTCTGGAGAGAAGTTTAGAAAACATCATCCGAATGATTATTCAAATTAACAGAGAACAAATTGAAGATGCTGAGGATCTGCCCGATGACTTTTTCAAAAAAGAAATGCAGGAAGAGTTCGAAGAACTAAAAAAATTTCTGCTGAGAAATAAAGTCATCGTAAAAAAATTAGCAGCTAAAGTAGGGGTTGATATTGAAGAGGGTAGTGTGGAGGTTACAACACCAAACAATTTAGAAACGCTCCTTCAACAAAACAACCTCCTCCTGCAGGATTTAATTGCAGATCTCGTCAATGAGTTAGAGGTCTTGGCCGATGAATATAAAATCATCAAAGAAAATTCAACCGCCGAACAGATTGTAGGGCTAGTCGCTCTCCTGGAAGAACTGGTTGATAAAAGCTTTGATGTATCGGCACTTTTAGAAACTCATTTCGGTTGGGATCTAGAAGTGGATTTAGAGATTGAAGATATCAAAAAAATGTTTGTCCAGGAAGAAATACCAAAACATTTACGGTCTTCAAGCCGGCTAGATCCCGAGCGTGGCAGATAAAAAAGAGGGTAGGTACTCACCCTCTTTTTTTCTTGCCTAAAACCTTGTTCAGAAACTTGGCCAACTTAATCTTCGTTTTAGCATCTGCTTTGATGTTCTTATGAACCCAGAAGTCAATTTTGTTCCTGAAGTAATAGTTTTTATCATCCTTAATCGGTCGGAGGTTCGAAGCGATAATAACAATTTCCCATTCTTTCATCCGCCTAACTTCATCAACAGAAATGACTTGCTTCTCCTGTACACTGGAACTGTAGCTAATTCCTCCACCATCTGATGAAGAATAAGACAGGGTTTCTTCTTCCCGTTTACCGCTTAGATCCGAGAAGTATTTGGAGGACTTATTGCTATTACCATACATCGTCATTCGAGTACCAGTGTTCTGGACAATCGTTTCGGCTACTTCTTGTCCGTATAATGATTGCAGCTGTTCAATGTTTTGGAGGAAAATTTCTACCCCCATTTTTTTAGAACGGATTGTTGAAATCAGGTTATCCATCGTTGGGATCTTCCCGATATTTGCGAATTCGTCCAGTAAGAAATACACTGGCAGACCACTTACATCCGATTGACTCTCATCTACGGATTTATCTCCCTTTAGAATATTGAACATCTGGTAATAGAAAGAAGCGAGGAATGGCGCATAGATCGTGCTTTCTTCTTCCGGATAGCTTATGAACAAAGCAATTTTTTCTTTTCTAAGAGAGTCGATTTTGAAGTTCCCGCCCTTAGAAATTTCTATGATGTTGTCATATTCAAACACCTTCATTTTCGATTGGATCGTTACAAATATTGAGGAAACCGTATTTTCTGAACCTGCCGTTTTTGCGAATTGTTTATATGCCATTTCGCTATGTGCATCAACATCCGTAAAATATTCTAATTGCAATTCGTATACATCCATCGGAGCCTCGGCCAGATCTTTTACAACATCTGAAATCGTTCCTCCCAAATGGTATTGCCTAAACAAAAATGCGCTTAAAAGAGTTTGAGAAAGCCTCCCCCACTCGTCATCCCCTAAAATAGATTCGGCTAATTTTCGGACGTCGTTTATATTCCGGCAGTTCCCTAGCAAATTATATTTCAGAGATACTTCAGGATTATCAAGCTTTAAGAGCATCGGCTTAAACCCTTTTTCACGCAAATGGTGATAAGTCTTTCTGAACAGTTCCGCCTTCGGATCCGTTACGACCAGGCTAACATCACCGTCAACATTCTGGATCTGTGGAATTAGGATACTCGCACTTTTCCCTGTTCCAGTAGCCGAAATCACTAATGCGTGTTGAAAGAAATTTTCTTGCCTTAATTTAATATGTTGGGATAAAAGTAAATGCTGAGGTTCGTTGAATTCTTTCGAATTCTGAGGGATTAAGAAGTTTGTTCCGGTGTGGTATTGTTCTTTCTTCACTTGCTTATGGTTCAACAAGCTCCCAGTATTTTTTGAATGGCTTTTTCCGAATCTACGGTTCATTAAAAAGAATACAGTTCCGCAAATCGCCCCGATCACTACAAAGAAAACCAAAAATGTAATAAGCATCTTTTGATTTATTCCACTCGCTCCATACATTCCGCCTGAATTAATCAAAGGCTCATCTACAAGCACTTTTGTAAGGAAGGCAGAAAGACCACCGGTTATCAGAAAGAGAAATCCAATAAACATCTCTTTCACCTTTTTGTTAGAAACCATTATAATCACCTCCATTTTAAAAAATCAAAATGGCTTCAGGTATGAATAAGAAATCTTCAAACCACTAGTGGTTATAACGATTAATGCTGATAAATCAACATTTCAGGCGTTCTTATTAATGTGTTTTTCTACTCCTTTTTGAGGTAGAGGCTGGCGAAGGGGTGTGGGGAAGAATTCCCCGCTTAGCTCTCCTTTAGTGATTTTTTCCGTAAAATTCGCAGGGCAAGCCGATACTCATTAACTCCTTTTTGAGTTTGTCGGCTTGGCGACCCAAAAGCCACGGAAAAAAAGGTTTTTGGCAATAAGGAAAGGATAATTTTTTTAGTGAACTTCTAAAAAAATTATCCTGTTTATTGCCGAAAACCTAACGGTTACAAGGGCTTCTTAATCTAAAAACGATAACTTTATAGTTATTTTATTTATTAATATTTTTGTTAACAAATTTGTATACATTTTTGTAAACATATTTGTAAACAAATTTGTATACATTTTATTTTACATTTTTGTATACACTCTCATTAAAACACCCCTTCGCTTTTTTTGCAAAGGCTCTTTAGGGTATGATAAAAAGGTTAGAAGAATTAGCTGGAAGAACCACCCCAAGGTTTGCGACGCCTTGACGGGGTGGTTTTTTCATATACTCAAAAAAGGAAATTAATTCCTAAATCGATGGATTTTGAAGTACTCTTGTTAAAAGAGCATAAGGAGGATGAAACATATGGGAAAGTTAAATGTTGGTGATGGCAATTTAAAAAAGAAAATACCGGTGGCTGCTCATTTAAATGATAGTGATTACCTTTTATTGTTGGAGGTCTATGCTAATCACAACAGAAGTATGGGTTTAGAAAAAAGGATAGATTATAGCATTTCGCATATTGTGAAAGTCGAAAAGGATCAGGATGAAGATTGTCTCAAAGTGTATTATGAGAATGGTGACTGGTGGCATTATGCAAGAAATGGTGAATGGTATTAAAACAATTAAGTGTCCTTTTTGGACACTTTTTATTTTGTTCCTGGGACTCTCAGAACGACAAATAGACCCAACGAGGGTCTATTTCAAAATGGATAGCATCGTTCATTGTTGCGAATAGGCGTGGGGGTTGTCCTAGGATATTACCGGCGCCGGCTCCTCCTGCACCACCATATTCTTTGAACGACCAGATTGAGATCCACCAGCAATATCGCCAATCCCATTGATTAGTGACGTTGCTCCTCTCAACACATCCCCGATTCCACGGTATATTCATCCAGGCCCGGATCATTTCAACTGCGTTTCTTTTTTGTCGGGAACCATTAGTGGAGAATGTGAAAGAGTCTAACGTGAACCTAGTCGCCAGTAAATGCTTTGTGCACGAAAAAAACACATTTACATATTTTCATTGTGGTCAAAAATCAGAACATATAAACCTCGTAGAATCAAACACCGCAGAAGCCCCTAGATTCCCCTCAGAGCGTTTTGTATAGAGTTGGGGTACAAACACCCTAGCGTCATCCTTAAAATCGATTCTGGGGCATCCTGAAGCTTAGGGCAGAACCTTTCAAGAACTCGACGCGCGCGAAATCGCGAAAATCGGCTATTTACAGATTATGGGGTGTGTATCAGGGGGGAGAGTACCTATATCTAATGTTTATTGTTGTTTCAAGACCTAAGTGCCAGGAGGGAACAAGACCGCCTCTGGCAGCCCTGCCGGGAGCCGTCACTTCGTTCCGTTTGAAAAGAGTAGGAGGTTAATTGTTTGCAAGGGGGGTGGCTTGGTAGATCCGGACATACTAGCTAAAGGGAAGTGTATTCCAAAGAAGAAGTTCAAACACAGAACCAAAGAGAAGCTTCCTTTCACCGCTCCGCTCCGGGACACCTCCTCTCCTCAAGAGCATTAGGTTCATTGTTCCAATAGGTGGTTTAGTATTCTTGGAGTTTAAAATCTAGAAGTAATAGTTACGTATAAATACCATACTATAACTAACCGCTCCGCTCCGGGACACCTCCTCCCCCCAAGAGCATTAGGTTCATTGTTCCAGTAGGTAGTCTAATATTCTTGAAGAACGGAAGCCCGGTAGAACTAAAGTTAGTATTAATACATAAGTAACAACCATTTACTTTTCTGAGTATTCTGACTAAACGAGGGAAAACATAGGAAGAAAAGACACATAGAAAGAGGGCGGAGAGACTCGTTAGGATCATTGGCCAGCCACCAAAAGCAGAAGCCCGGAGGAACTAAAGTTATTATTAATACATAAGTAACACACCATTTACTTTTTTGAATATTCTGACTAAACGAGGGAAAACATAGGAAGAAAAGACACATAGAAAGAGGGCGGAGAGACTCGTTAGGATCATTGGCCAGCCACCAAGAGCAGAAGCCCGGAGGAACTAAAGTTATTATTAATACATAAGTAACACACCATTTACTTTTTTGAATATTCCGTCTTATTTAATGCAGTGAAATAGATAAACCTCTCCAAGGGGAGAGGTTTAAAGTTCCTTTTTTAATTGCGTAATACGTGGGGCAGTTACTCCTAGTAATTCTGCTAGCTCCTTACGTTTGGCCTTGGGATTGCGTTCTAAATGCCTTCTAAGCAGATTTAGTAAGTGTTCCTTACCTTCGGTACGTTCCAGTTCATATTCTTCACGAGCCATAACACCCTGGCCTCTACGGAGCTCCTCCATTTGTCGCCGGCTTTTTTCGTTCTTCGCTTCTTTGGTCTTCAGTTTCAACTGGATCTGTTCGTCCATCGAGATATCAAACCAATCGTTAATCGTCTCAGTTCGGAACCTATAAAGCTTTTTAGTGTTAAGTGTACCCTTTTCAACCTCTCGAGCTTTAAGGGGCTTAGTAAACGTCTGATTGACCTCGTGCGCAAGTTCTAGGCTCTCAGCGTATAGAGTTTTATCTTTGTCGTTAAAACGTTTGGTGTGCATTTTGTGGTATGCATTCCGTATGAAGAAGAGCGCCATTTCTCTATACCCTTCCATATACCCACCACGGATTTCAATCAGCTTTTTTATGGACTGTATTTGCGAGTATGAGAGTGTCCGTTCCTTATGTATAGGTGCTACTGTTGCTTTGCTTTTCCCTGTTCTCTTGGGGTCTTTTTCAATTTGAATTTTCCTGCTGACCTTCCAGACATCCCAAAGGTTCGGGAGACTCCTAGCAAGTTCCGCCAGGGAATAATCTGGTACGTCATTCTTGTATGTTTTAACTACGGCGCCCTCACCGTACTTCCAGTTGGTTGTGTCGGCCAAGCTGAAGACGTGAGAAGCATCCAAAGTTTTGGCATCAGCTCCGTAGTCCTTCAGCATTTCATAAAGGATTTTCGCAACCACCCGTCTCTTCTGCAGAACTTTCCCCCCTGGTGTGTATTGGAGGTTAAATTCTAGGTACAGACCGCCACCGCTATATGTAATGGCATT
The DNA here is from genome assembly GCF_022170785.1 of Rossellomorea marisflavi. Classification (NCBI taxonomy): domain Bacteria; kingdom Bacillati; phylum Bacillota; class Bacilli; order Caryophanales; family Bacillaceae; genus Rossellomorea; species Rossellomorea marisflavi. The sequence continues at coordinate 10,917 of NZ_CP081871.1, forward strand.
TGCAGTTGGAATCTTCCCGGTTGCAAAGAACTTTTCCTGGATATCCTTCAGG